>NZ_DJJJ01000038.1:0-2983 GCF_002434085.1 Acinetobacter sp. UBA6571
ACTTCAAGTTTTACTCTGCCATGTATTGAAATCAAATGACATCCAAATCAGCATGGATGGTAAAGGTCGATGGGTTGATAATGTGATGGTTGAACGATTATGGCGGAGCGTTAAATATGAAGAGGTGTATCTCAAAGCCTACAGCAATGTTTTGGATGCGAAGAAGCAATTAAACGCATATTTTGAATTTTATAATTTGAAACGACCTCATTCGAGTCTGGACAAAATGACTCCAGATGAGTTTTACTATGACCAGCTACCACAACAAAATAAGGTAGCTTAACTAGAGCAGAGTATCACTTATAAATAAGCTTTTAGTTGTTCAAACATGTGGGACCACCTCTATTTAAAAAAAGGAAAGAAGATGAAAATTAAGTTTTTAACAGTTTCATTGATGCTTATTCTGCCATTTTCTGTTTTTGCAGCAAATACTGTAGTAGAAAAAGCGGTCATTGAATCAAATAATACATATAAGGCGAAGTATAACTTAGAGGATATGACTGAGTTTAATCAGGCTCAAAAGGGCTTTATTGCCAAGCCAACAGGTCAAATTAAAAGTGAGAAAGGCAATGTTATCTGGGATTTTGATGCATTTAGTTTTTTACAAGATCAAGCACCAAATACCGTTAATCCCACTCTATGGCGACAAGCAAAATTAAACAACAATGTTGGGCTATTTAAAGTAACAGATCGAGTTTGGCAAATTCGTGGTTTTGATTTGGCAAATATGACCATCATTCAGGGTGATACTGGCTGGATTATTGTGGATACATTAACCTCTAAAGAAACGGCTGAAGCAGCACTTAAATTTGCTAGACAGCATTTAGGTGAGCAAAAAATTTCAGCCATTATCTTTACCCATAGCCATATCGATCATTTTGGTGGTGCATTAGGCGTTCTTTCTAGCGAAGAAATTAACGCTAGAAAAACTCCAATTATTGCGCCAAAAGGCTTTATGGAAGAAGCGACCAGTGAAAATGTGATGGCAGGTTCAGCCATGATACGTCGTGCGACTTATATGTATGGAACTTTTCTACCTAAAAATGCGGAAGGATTGGTGGATACAGGTTTAGGTAAGGCTGTTGCTGTGGGAAAAATGGGCATCCTTGAGCCTACACAACTGATCACTCAACCAGAACAGAAAATGACGGTTGATGGCTTGGATTTTGTGTTTTATAACGTGCCGGGTTCAGAAGCACCAGCAGAATTAACGTTCTCTATCCCATCATTGAAACTTTATAACGGCGCAGAAATTCTATCTCATACCATGCATAATCTTTATACCCTTCGGGGTGCTAAAGTCCGTGATGCCTTAAAATGGGTGGGCTATCTAGACCAAGCAATGCAGCATGCCAAAGCATCCGATGTATTGATTGCACAGCATCATTGGCCTGTCTGGGGCAATGACAATATTCAAGATTTTATTAAAACCCAGCGAGATGTTTATAAGTTCACGCATGATCAGACGGTGAGATATATGAACTCTGGTTTTAATGGCGCTGAAATTGCCGAAAAAATTAAGCTTCCAGCGGCACTTGATCAAAAACTATATGCTCATGGCTATTATGGAACCCTAAAACATAATGTAAAAGCAGTATACCAATATTATATGGGATGGTTCGATGCCCATCCTTCCAATTTAGATCCATTACCCCCTAAAGCTGTTGCAAAAAAATATATTGAGTTAGCAGGTGGGGAGAACAATGCATTGAAAAATGCGCGGGATGCCTACGCTCAAGCTGACTATAGATGGGCTGCCGAGATTTTAAAACATATTGTGTTGAATAACCCTCAAAACCAACAAGCAAAAGACTTATTGGCGAATACTTATCGTCAATTGGGCTATGCTGCTGAGGCTTCAACTTGGCGTAATTTCTTTTTGGTGGGCGCTCAAGAGCTACAAAATAATGTACCCCTACAAAATACTTCTGATCCGAGTGATTTATTGATTCATACACCAACTGAAAGATTTCTTGAAGCTATGGCGACAAATTTAGATGTGGAAAATTTAAAAAATGAAAACCAGTGTATCAATCTGGTTTTGTCGGATACCAAAGAGCATTTTTCATTATGGGTTGAAAACTCAGTCATGCAGTTTAAGCGTTATGATGAAAGTAAAGATTTGGCATTGGATTGCCCTACATTAACCTTAACCAAGCCCTTATATCTAAAAATGATTACAGGTCAAATAGAAGGGGTAAAAGTCCTGCTTTCTAAAGACAGTAAAGTCAAAGGTAATCCACTGAAAATTGGAAAATTCTTTGCAATGTTTAAACGTCCAGATTCAATTTTCCCGATTGTGACTCGACCAAATGGCTAAGCTCAAATAAGTAAAGTCGAAACTTAAATTAATAGATCCAAAGAAATGGGTGAAATTATCAACTTGGTTCTCCCAATCTTATAACAGGAATACAAGAAATTATTTCTTGTATTCCTCTTTAAAATTAAAAGTAAGCTATATGTATTTTAACTCTATTGATACTTTATTAAATGGTTTTTGAATTTTTATACTTTATTTTCGATGGAGATATTTTTATTAGTAGCTTGTTTAAAAAAGATTTGTTTATTTTTCTATTAATTGCTTCTAAATAATAACTTCAATATTTTTGTGGTTAAAAGGCAAGGGGGTATTATGATGTGTTTTTTATTGAAAATAAGCTTTTATATTAGGGCGAATTCAAACATGAGGTGCGACAGTTTGAAAAGTCTTATGATAATCAACAAGCTGAGCAAATTTCTCTAATGGTGTAAGCCAATCTAACGCCTTTCTAGGACGAGTATTCAGTGACATGGCAACTTGATTTAAATAATGCTGATCTGCCTGATTTAAATCAATCCCTTTAGGTAAATATTGCCTAATTAAACCATTCATATTTTCGCATGTGCCTTTTTGCCAAGGTGAATGTGGGTCACAGAAATATACATCTATGCCTAAATCTTCTTCAAGTATTTTATGTTCTGCCATCTCGCGTCCACGGTCATA
>NZ_DJJJ01000052.1:0-41967 GCF_002434085.1 Acinetobacter sp. UBA6571
AATATATTTAGAATAAGTTGTAAAGTTTTAAATAGTATTAAAAAAGTCCATATAGTTATCCGCAATTACTGTGGATAACTATATGGACAGTATATGTAAAATAATGAAATTTAAAAATATTTTTATAGTGATTGTTTTTTATGCTTTTGAGTTTTTATTTTACAATAGCTAATGCAAACCCATCGTGACCTTTACTTCCGACTGTTTGTAGAGCTGTAGAAGATAGAAGTCGAGGATGACCTTTTAAGGCCTCAAACAAATCGCGGATACCCTCAATACTTGGTTTTTTATTTTCAGGATTGATGATTTCACCGGCACGTATGACATTGTCCATGAAAATTAAAGTTCCTGAACGTGAAAGGTTCAAGCTTAATTCCAGGTATTCAGAATAACTCTGTTTGTCGGCATCGATAAAAATAAAATCAAAAGGTTCGGCATTCTGTTTAATTAATTCATTTAAAATATCAGCAGCACGTCCAACTTTTAAATCAATTTGAGCAGCCAGTCCGGAATGCTCGATATTTTCCTGTGCGACAGCAGCATGAGCTTCACGGCCTTCGATAGTAAGCACATAACCTTCATCACCCAGTGCTCTGGCTAACCAGACTGTACTATAAGCAGCAAAAGTACCCAGTTCCAGAATTCGCTTGCAATTGTTCATCTGGATCAACATTTGCAGAAGCATTCCCTGATTAGGGGCAACTGCCAGATGTTCAGGCAGACCTCGACGTGCTGTATTATCTACAGTTCGTCCTAAACATCGATCATCGGGAATTAAATGTGAATCAATAAATTGGTCAACCTCTGTCCACATCTGCTGCATAATTTGATCACCTGTATTTTCATTGAGGCAATTGTAAGCCTTTCTAGTCAGAGTTCAATTTACCCTAAAAAGATTCGCTGGTTTTTTCTACAATTTCTGATTGTAAAAAAGGAGGCATAAGCCTCCTGTATCTGACAGAAATTCAATTAGAAATGACACATTGAACTGTTACGGGTCAGATCTGGTCCCCAAGTACGGTAACCATGAGTATCAATGTGAATTTGTCCAGAGGCATACAGGCCAAGACCCATATTAAAGCTTTGCCCATGCTGAGACCAGAATTGGCATAATTTAAATTTGGTATTTTCAATGAAAGCATAATCTTCAGGTTGAGGAAACTCTGGCCCTATACGAAAATCTATAGCTGAATTGAACAAATGGCGTGAAGAATTGGCCCCACCAGCACATTGATTTAAAGGTAAATCCCGATAGACTGAAGTCACTTCAAAATCGGTCAGAATTTTAGACGCTACCAGGTATTTAAATATACGTATGGTTGCCAGCTGGTTATTCCATAATTCACGATTTGGGATGGCATATTGTGAGCGGCCACATTTTTGCCAGTCACGGGCAGTACGCATGAGTTCAAAGCTGGGGATAATATTGCCGACGTTATTGCGTTCCAGAAACTGTTCATACTCGCGCACACGTCTAAGATTATCGCCTGAAGCAAGCCAGGTTTGGTAAGAATTAGGAACAACTTTAGGTGGAATCGGACGTTCAATAATCACGCGTTCCTGTGGTATAAAAATACGTTTTCCTTGTGGATGGGCCATATTGCCTTGTTGCGGCGCAGTAACACAACCACTCATCACCAAAGGCATAATGCCAATTGCCATTATACCTTTCAATAAATGCTTCATCGAAAAATCAATTACTTATAAATTGGATATCTATTCTAATTCAAAAATGTCGGGAAAAATGGGAAAAATTGCAATCTAATGTTTAATTTGAGTATAAAAAAAGATCAGCTTATGCTGATCTTTTCTCATTTTATTTCTCAAGATACTGGAGCTTGTCCGGTTTGCCATTCCACTCTTCACGGTCTGCTGGCTGTTCACCAATTTGAGTAATGTTTGGCCATTTTTGTGAAAGGTCTGCATTAAGTTCGATAAACACTTCCTGACCTTCTGGAAGTTCATCCTCAGAGAAAATTGCATTAGCTGGGCATTCTGGTTCACACAGAGCACAGTCAATACATTCATCAGGATTAATAACCAGGAAATTCGGACCTTCATAGAAGCAGTCTACCGGGCAAACTTCTACACAGTCTTGATATTTACATTTAATACAGTTTTCAGTGACAACAAAGGTCATGGCGACAGCTACCTAAAAATACGGTTCTAATGAGTAATGCGCTATTTTAGGCAAAAATCTACTCTACTAACAATTCCTTTTATTGATATTTGTTATTTATATGCATGAAATACAATTAGAATATTGATATTTAAACAGTACTAAGCAAAACAGTTCTATATTTCTTGAAAAATTTCATAAAAATAGCAATTCAAAAACAAGAGCATAACTACCAATAAAGAGTACAGGAGTAAATTTCGTCTAAAAATGAACAGTAAGATCTATAAAAAATAATGCCTTATTTATACCAATATTTTTTAAGATTAATTCTTGGCCGAGTTACTTTATTGTAGCTTGAAAATCTATTACTGATTCCAAGCTCAGGATTGATTGTTGTAATAGAAGTTAAGATTTATGAGAGAAGTTTAAATTCCTGATCAATTATACTGTTTAAGTGGTCAACTCAAGGAGTGTAAAAAAATAATCTGGAAATAGAACCCAAGATTCTTGGTCTTATCTGCATAAAGATGTCTGCATTTATCTTATAACGAGATAAAGATAAATTTAATTTTATAAATTATAGACTTGAAAATAGATAAGCTGTACAGAATGCAGGTAGAAACAGCAATATATAAAAATCGCACTGAATAGTGCGATTTTTATATTCAGATTTGTGGCCTGTTTTTAGCCTTTACTCATCGTCTGCTCAAGCTGATCTTTGAGTTTATAGAGCTGAGCCAAAGCTTCCCGTGGAGAAAGACTATCGATATCAAGCTGTTCTAAAGACTCTAGTACAGGAGAAGTTTTTTCAACCTCAGTTATCGTCTCCGTGACAGGAGAAACTACGAGGGGAATTACATCAAACAGATCATTTTGTACCACTGTCTGTAAATGCTGTTGCTGCTGCTTTTCCAGAATTTTGAGGCGTTTTTGTGCTTCTTTAATTACACTGGCGGGGATACCCGCAAGTTTAGCTACTTGTAAACCGTGACTCTGGCTTGCTGGTCCAGGCTGTACCTTGTGTAGAAGAATCAGATTGCCATTCATTTCTTTGGCTGTTACATGATAGTTATCTATACCAGCTTCCTGGCCAAGCTCGGTTAACTCAAAATAGTGGGTAGCAAACAGACACAGGCATTTAATACGTTTGGTTAAGTCCAGTACACAGGCCCATGCTAAAGACAGTCCATCATAAGTGCTGGTTCCACGGCCAACTTCGTCCATAAGCACTAAAGACTGACTGGTAGCGTGATGCAGAATCTGAGAGGTTTCTGTCATCTCTACCATGAAAGTGGATTTACCCGATGACAAATCATCTGCTGAACCGATGCGAGTAAAAATCCGGTCAATTGGTCCGAGTCGTGCAGACTGTGCCGGTACGAAACTGCCGCAATATGCCAACAGGCTGATTAGCGCAGT
Organism: Acinetobacter sp. UBA6571; assembly: GCF_002434085.1. NCBI lineage: Bacteria > Pseudomonadati > Pseudomonadota > Gammaproteobacteria > Moraxellales > Moraxellaceae > Acinetobacter > Acinetobacter sp. UBA6571. Next base: position 3,539 of record NZ_DJJJ01000052.1, read on the forward strand.
TTGGCGCATGAAAGTTGATTTACCTCCCATATTCGGACCAGTAATAATCGCCATGCGATGATTAAAATCCAGAGAAGTATCATTTGGGGTATAAGGGGTTTTACTTAAACTTTCTACGACTGGATGACGTCCAGCTATAATCTTGATCCCAACTTCAGGTGAAAACTCCGGGCGGTTCCAGCTTTTTAAGCGGGCCTGATAGGCAAAGTTGGCCAGCAGGTCTATCTGGGCTATAGCACTGCTCATAACTTGCAGACTGGCAATATCCTGACGCAGTTCTTCAAGTATTAATTCAAACAGGAGTTTCTCACGTGCCAAAGCACGCGATTCGCTAGAAAGTACTTTATCTTCAAAGCTTTTAAGTTCTGGGGTGATGTAACGCTCAGCATTCTTTAGGGTCTGACGACGAATATAATGCTCGGGTGCCTGCTCTGCCTGTGCACGGGTAAGTTCAATGTAATAGCCGCTGACCCGGTTATAACCAATCTTAAGCGTAGAAATACCTGTCTGCTCACGTTCCTGAATTTCCAGGTCGATCAGAAACTGGCCGGCATGGTCACGAATTTTACGTAGCTCATCTAACTCATGATCAAACCCTTCGGCTATTACATTGCCGTCACGTAATAATACTGGCGGATTTTCAACAATTGCTGAACTTAGGCGTTCAGATAAGACCTTAAAATCACCGAGCTCCTGATAAAGCTGATGAAGCATTTTTGATTTTTTACTATCAATTACTGGCTGTAATGCATGACGTAAAAAAGGGATTTGGCTACATGCCTGACGCAACTGTACCAGATCACGGGGACGTGCAGTGCCTAAGGCAATACGGCTTAATACCCGTTCGATATCACTGATTTCTTTTAAAACCAACCTTACAGGAGCTTCATGATAGCCCTTAACCAGTTGCTCAATGGCATCAAGCCGGGCTTCTAAAATGACTGTATCACGTATGGGCTGCATTAAGGTGCGGCTGAGTAACCGTGAGCCCATTGCAGTCTGACACTCATTAATGAGATGAAATAATGACGTACCATGCTCAAACAACGGATCAATAATTTCCAGATTGCGCCGTGTAACCGGGTCAAGCGCAATAAAATCACTGCTCTGTTCCAGACGGATAGACCGAATATGCGGCAGAGCCGTTTTTTGTGTCTCTTTCGCATAGTGAATGAGGGCGGCGGCGGCGGCCTTCGCTAGAGGTAGATGATCAATACCAAAACCGGACAAAGTGGACACAGCAAACTGGTCGCATAACGTTTTTTGCGCATTATTTAAATTAAAATCAACATTTGGACGTTTAGTGACTGGACAATCAATCTGTTTCTTGATTTGCTCAATAATATTGGCATCGACGAGATCTTCATCGACCAGAATTTCGCTTGGCATTAAACGGGAAAGTTCAATTGCCAATTGTTCTGCTCTGTATTCCTGCTGTTGAACTTTAAAGATACCCGCGCTTAAATCCAGTAAGGCGATACCCACTTGGTTCTGCTGAAAATATAAGGCGACCAGATTAGAGCTTTGATAAGAACTTAACAGAGCATCATCAGTTAGTGTACCTGGTGTTAAAATACGTACAACCTTACGCTCTACAGGACCCTTGCCTGTAACTTCACCCACCTGTTCACAGATGGCGACTGTTTCGCCAGCTTTAACCAGACGCGCCAGATAGCCCTCTGCAGAATGATAAGGTACGCCCGCCATCGGTATAGGGTTGCCGTTAGCTTTACCGCGATGGGTTAAGGTAATTCCAAGAAGTTTGGTGGCCTTATGAGCATCATCAAAGAATAATTCATAAAAATCACCCATACGATAAAATAACAAGGCATGGTTATGTTGCATTTTGACTTTTAAGTACTGCTGCATCATAGGTGTATGGGTGGAGAGGTCAGCCATTATTTCTGTGCTATTCATGTATGTAAATCCTTAAATTTATAAAATAAATTTAGTTTTCTAGGAATTTTGGCTGTCTAACCAATTCGATGCGTACCTGACCTGAACGAAGAGAAAAGTATATCTTCTTCTATATTAAAATTGAGTCAACAGTATGTGAGAGTACGAAGGCACTCTACGGGTGTCATATTAACAAATCCATATAGATTCACAAAAAGGATTGCTCATATGAGTGCGTAAATTAACAACAAAAAGTATGCTCTGTCAGTTTGTATCATAAATAACATGAAATTGAGTGATACTAATAAAAAGTCTTGGTGAAGATGGGTGAAGAGTTATTTAAGGAAAGATGAGAGTTAAAATTTTGATTTAATGCTATAAAAATAATAATTTATATAACTTTGTAAATATATCTCTAGTCAAAGTGCGCATAGGCGTATAGTGAGTAAAGGGATTATATTTCCAAGGCGCTTACTGTTCCTAAATTAAATGATTGATGAGTAAAAATAAATGTTAAAAGCTAATAGTAAAATATTTGTCTTAAATGATGTAATTAAGTTTTATTTAATAAAAATAATTGAAGACTAGGTTATTTTTGATAAAAGAACAGGAAAGTTAAGGCAATAAAAAAGATTACAAGTTCTGAAAAGATGATAGGAAGCAAAAGGAACGTTATATCTTAATTCAACTAAAGAATTTGATCTGGATAAGCTGAAAAATCTTTTGATAAAATGAAGAGAGAATAAACACTGCGCAATATAAGTATTGATTGGAGTATAAATAAAAACAACAGGAAACAACCTGAGCGCTAAATTAACTTGATTGACGTGATACTGCTTTATCTATTGTTTAGTATAAAAAATATTTGTTTTTATTAGGCCTTATCGCCCTATTTTTCTAAAAATAAGGCGATAAGTGAGCAAATATTTTATTGAGATTTTGCTGGAAAACCATCTTCTGCTAAAGCATTTGTAATCTTGTCGATACTTTCGGTTGATTCTACACTGACGACCTTGGTCGCTAAATCAATATCAACTTTGGCACTAGGGTCTATTTCATGAATGGTTGCAGTCACACCACGGGCGCAGCCCCCACAAGTCATATTTTCAATCAATAATTTCATGGATTTTCTCCAAATAGAACATCACTTCAAGCAAAGTTTAAACCTTTCCATGATGGTAAGGTCAAGTGTATTCTTTTAAAAAATTTGCTTGACCTTACCATGATGTCAATCTGTATGCTGCACCTTAAAGATTGTCATGACAGAGGTTGTTATGGATTCAAAAAATATAAAACCCTCTCCCTATCGTGAAACATTATCCATCACCGGTATGACCTGTGCTTCCTGTGTTGGGCGTGTGGAAAAGGCATTGAAGAAAGTGGAGGGCGTTGAAAGTGCCCAGGTTAATCTGGCCACTGAAAAGGCCGTGGTTTCTTCTTCTGAGCCTTTAGACCTTATGGTATTGACTAAAGCCGTAGAGCGAGCTGGCTATGAAGTTAGTGCTACGCAGCCCATAGAACTTGAAATTGATGGGATGACTTGTGCCTCTTGTGTAGCAAGAGTAGAAAAAGCCTTAAAAAAGGTGATAGGTGTACAACAGGCCAATGTCAATCTTGCAACTGAACGGGCTTGGGTACAAGGCAATACTCAATTACAGATTAATGATCTGATTCAGGCTGTACAAAAGGCTGGCTACACTGCCAAGCTGGTTGAGCAAGATCAAAATGAACAACAGGGCAAAAAGGCCTCAGAACAGCAACAGCTTAAACGTGATTTAATTCTTTCCCTGATTTTAGCTCTGCCTGTTTTCATTTTGGAAATGGGTTCGCATATGATTCCAGCCTTTCACATGTGGGTAATGGAATATATTGGTCATCAACCGAACTGGCTGATTCAATTTGTTCTAACCACACTAGTACTCATATTTCCAGGCCGACGTTTTTACCAGAAAGGAATTCCGGCCCTGTTCCGTTTGGCACCAGACATGAATTCTCTAGTTGCTGTTGGAACGCTGGCTGCATATAGTTTCTCACTGGTTGCAACCTTTATTCCAGAAATACTGCCTCAAGGCACAGTGCATGTCTATTATGAGGCAGCAGCCGTGATTGTGAGCTTGATTTTATTAGGACGCTATTTAGAGGCAAAGGCTAAAGGACGTACTTCACAGGCTATTCAACATTTAATAGGAATGCAGGCTAAAACAGCGCGTATTTACCGTGATGGGCAGGTGATAGAAGTACCAGTTGCAGAGGTGACTACTGACACGATTGTTGAGATTCGTCCTGGCGAACGTGTGCCTGTTGATGGGGAAGTAGTGGAAGGCCGAAGCTATATTGATGAGTCCATGATTACAGGTGAGCCTGTTCCTGTAGAAAAACATTCGGGAGATCAGGTGGTAGGCGGGACAATCAACCAGAACGGAACATTAAATATTCGGGCAACTGCGATTGGCGAGTCGTCTGTATTGGCACAAATCATTCGTATGGTTGAGCAGGCTCAAGGCTCCAAACTCCCTATTCAGATGTTGGTTGATAAAGTCACGATGTGGTTTGTTCCAATGGTAATGCTGTTAGCTACGCTGACTTTTATTGTCTGGTTTATTTTCGGTCCAGAACCTGCCTTAACTTTTAGTTTGGTGAATGCAGTGGCAGTATTGATTATTGCCTGCCCTTGTGCAATGGGACTAGCGACCCCGACCTCAATTATGGTAGGTACAGGACGCGGTGCAGAAATGGGTGTGTTATTCCGTAAAGGTGAGGCTCTTCAGCTTGTACAGGAAGTTAAGGTTGTTGCATTAGATAAAACAGGTACACTGACTGAAGGTAAGCCACTATTGACCGATTTTCATGTTCAGCAAAGTTTTGAACATAAGAAAGTTCTACAGATTGTGGCCTCGGTTGAAGCAAAATCTGAACACCCGATTGCACTGGCAATTGTTCAGGCTGCAGAGCAGCAAAAAATCAATCTGTTGCCTGTAACAGCTTTTGATTCAGTTACAGGATCAGGCATTAAGGCAGAGGTTGAAGGACAGAGTGTCCAGATTGGTGCTGACCGTTACATGCAGCAGTTGGACCTTAATGTTACATCTTTTGAGCAGGAAGCAGCACGTTTGGGACAAGAGGGTAAAACCCCAATCTATGTGGCAATTAACCATAAATTAGCAGCCATTATTGCTGTTGCTGACCCCATCAAGGAAACCACATATGCTGCCATTAATGCCTTACACCAGTTGGGTTTGAAGGTAGCCATGATTACAGGTGATAATCGCCATACTGCTCAGGCGATTGCTGCGCGTTTACATATAGATCAGGTCGTGGCTGAAGTTCTGCCTGATGGAAAAGTTGAGGTAGTACGTCAGTTGCAACAGCAATATGGTCGGGTAGCATTTGTTGGAGACGGTATTAATGATGCGCCAGCCTTGGCCCAAGCTGATGTTGGCTTGGCAATAGGCACAGGTACCGATGTGGCGATTGAGGCAGCAGAAGTTATATTGATGTCAGGTAATTTACAGGGTGTACCCAATGCAATCGCATTAAGTAAGGCAACCATTAGTAACATTCGACAAAACCTGTTTTGGGCGTTTGTTTATAATATTGCCTTGATCCCTATTGCGGCGGGGGTATTGTATCCTGCATTTGGTATTTTACTGTCACCCATCTTTGCAGCGGGTGCCATGGCATTATCTTCTGTTTTTGTATTGGGTAATGCCTTACGCCTAAAATATTTCAATGCGCCGCAAGTGAGTACATAAACTATATTGATAAGGGTGGAAATCAAATTAAGGTTGAAACCCTGTTTAGGCCAGAGGTAATAAATGAATATTGGTCAAGCTTCGAAACAATCAGGCATTTCAACCAAAATGATCCGTTATTATGAACAGATTGGTCTGCTTGAGCCTGCTAAAAGATCGGATTCTGGCTATCGGATTTATTCAGAACGTGATCTAAAAACCTTGGTTTTTATAAAACATGCCAGAGATTTAGGCTTTTCCTCAGAGCAAATGAAAGTACTAGTTTCCTTATGGAAAAATACAGATCGTCAAAGTGCTGAGGTTAAGCAACTGGCTTTAAAACATATCGATGAATTAAAACAAAGAATCGCCAGATTTCAGGAAATGGTTAATCTTTTACAGACATCAGCAAATTATTGTACTGGCGATAATAGTGCAGATTGTGCAATTTTAAATCATATTGAAAAAGGGAAATAAAATAGCGAGGATGGTTATTCATGCTACAGGAAAATATACCTAAAGCTATATACAATACGAGAGACAGATGTTCTGATAATTTTTTGATTTTTTTTTAATTAATATATAAATTTATATTTATTCATTTGCGGTATAAGGTAATTTTCTAGAAAAACTATCATCTAAAAAATATAAAAACTTTGTAACTGATAGGGACAAATCTTCTGTATTGAGCTGACTATGACTTAAGGCTGCCGCTGTTTTCACGTCGATTTCAGCTACATACTCAACATCTAAATTAATATATTCGGATACTAAAGCAGCTAGTCATCCCAACCTAAATTATTTCACTATAACTCCTCAATAAGTTTATCTGTTCTTTTATCTATAGAGAAATTTTTATTTAAATATTTAATTTAATGAAGCTTTTTTTAAAGCTATGTATGCAATATTGATTACTAGTACCCTATTAAATGAAAATGTAAATAATAGTAATTATCATTTACAATTAATTTATATAAGTATATTTTACTCATCACACTATTTTTACTTAATAGAGTGATGAAGATGAGATCGTTCACGGATAAGATCGCTTTACAACATTTAGTCAATGCATATCTACAAGAAACAGGTAATGGTCGTTTTATTCCTAGCGCAGAACAATCGCAACAGTTACAAAATCAGAGTCAGGGAAATACCGTATTGTGTATTCCTTTGCAAACAGTTTCCGGGTTTTTATATGCGCCACTTGCCTATGTGAGCAAAGTAGGCAGACATCGTTTCGCTGCTTTACCGTGGGTAGAACAAGGCGGGAAAATACTGAAGCTGAGCCCGGTCAATTTGGCAGCAAACTTGTTGGAAAATTTAATTTTTCAAAAAAATGATGAAGCATTAGATTCCTCATCTTTGCTTGAATGCTGGATTCAAAGCCGCGGGGCTCTGCAACAATTTCTGAGTTACCGTGAAGAGCAGATCGATGCCGTAATTAAGGTCCAGCAAAACTTTATTCAAAGTGAGCAAGCTCTGGTTCTCGGGCATAGTATGCATCCCTCACCAAAGAGCCGTCAGGGTTTTGTTCAAAATGACTGGCAGCTTTATTCTCCAGAAACCCAAAGTACTTTTAAGATGCATTTCCTGTATATCCATCCAGATCAGGTAGTACATGACAATGCACATAAAACTGATATTTCTAACCAATTAAAACAGGACCTTGCACCATTTTTTAATGCCTATCATCAAGCCAAAATGGATGAGTATCCTGATTATGTGTTATTACCATTACATCCATGGCAAGCCCGCTACTTAAAAGATAAAGACTGGTATCAACAGCTTTTACATCAAGGCAGACTGGTTGATTTTGGTGCCTTGGGTTGGGAGATGAAAGCGACCACCTCGGTACGTACTTTATATAGCGAACAGGCGCCCTGGATGTTTAAAACATCTCTGACAGTCGCCGTAACCAACTCTATTCGTATCAATCTTTATAAAGAATGTCATCGTGGTTTGCTGAGCTACAAATTGTGGAATGATGAGTGTCTTTCCGGTTTCAGGCAGCGTCATCCACATTTAAAAACTATCAGTGATCCGGCCTGGATGGCTTTAAAAGTTAACGGCCAGGTTTTAGATGAAACCATTTGTATTTTGCGCGAAAACCCATTCCAGGAAAATGCTAATGTGACCTGTATTGCTTCACTCTGCCAAGACCATCCTTTTGAAGCTAGAAACCGTTTTAGCGAAATCTTTGCGAATCTTTCCCGAAAAACTGGTCAAAGCCAAGCCAATATTGCTTTGCAGTGGTTTGAGCGTTTTCTGGAAATCACGATTTTGCCACTAATGGAGTTGTATCATGAATTTGGTATGGCATTTGAGGCCCATCAGCAAAATACTTTAATTGAGCTTGAAGAGGGTATGCCTAAAAATGTCTGGTTTAGAGACAATCAGGGATTCTATTATATCAAGGAACTGGCCAGCGAAATTTTAGAACGTTTCCCGACACTGGCAACAGATGGCCAAGCAGTCTGTCCAATAGCTTTAGTGGATGAGCGTTTCCGTTATTACTTTATTGGTAATACTTTATTCGGTCTGATCAATGCCATTGGTATAACAGGAGTAGTTGAAGAGCAAAAACTGATTGAAATGCTGCAATCCTGTCTGATGCAGGCCTACCAGAAATATCCGGAAAGTAATTTATTAAAAACTGTTTTATATCAAGAAACCTTCCCCTATAAAGGTAATTTGATGACGCGTTTGTATGAGTTAGATGAATTACAAGCCCATATTTCTCAGCAATCCATTTACATCAACCTTAAAAACCCGCTGTATGTTGTACAGACTGTAGTGGAGGCTGAATATGCTTGATTTTATCGGGATCGGCTTAGGACCCTTCAATTTAAGTCTGGCAGCCTTGCTTCATCAGCAGAGCTCACTCAAATACCAATTTTTCGAGAAACGTCAGGATTTTGACTGGCATGCTGGCATACAGCTACCTAATGCCATGATGCAAGTACCTTTTATGGCGGATCTGGTTAGTCTGGTCGAGCCGACCAGCCCGTATAGCTTTTTAAATTATTTAAAAGCCCATCAACGTCTATATAAGTTCTATTTTCGGGAAAATTTATATATTCCACGCCAAGAATACAATCATTATTGTCAGTGGGTCGTTCAACAATTAGAGCATTTGCAGTTTGGTAGCCGAGTAACCGACATCGCGCCAATTTTAGGTGGTTTTCAGGTTATTACCGAACAAAAAGGCCGGCTATCTGTGCATCAAACTCGAAAACTGGTGTTGGGAACAGGGACAACACCCAAGTTACCCCAGCCATTACAGCGGATAGCCGAGCAACATCCACACTGTCTGCACTCCTCGAATTATCTACATCAGGGTGATCAGCAGTTATCGGGCAATGTGGTGCTCATTGGTTCGGGTCAATCAGCTGCTGAAATCTTTATTGACTTATTTGACAGGCAGATTAACCCTGAAACCGGGCAAGCAAAATTTCATTTATATTGGCTCACCCGTTCAGCAGGCTTTTTTCCCATGGAAAATACGCCGCTCGGTCTGGAAAGTTTTAGTCCAGATTATATGTCTTATTTTTATCATTTATCCCAAGACTTAAAAACGACATTACCTGCAACTCAGGCCAACCTGTACAAGGGTATTAGTGCCAAAACTATCCGGGACATTTATGAACGGCTTTATCAGCGCAGTATTGGAGCAGTAGATACACATGTCACTCTGGCAGGTCATTATCATCTTGAAAATGCCCAGCTGGTTCATGGAAAAAATATTCAGCTTAAATTTTTACAGATACAGAAACAGCAGAATTTAAATATACAAGCCAGTACGGTTATTGCTGCAACGGGCTATCAATATCCATCTTTAGACTTTTTAAATAAGCTTGGCTCTAAGATTGGTTTAAATCCACAGCATCAATGGGAAATTAATGAAAACCATCAACTCAATTATCAGGGTGATGGGGAAATTTATGTTCAGAACACGGACTTGCAGCATCATGGTGTCGGGACGCCTGACTTGGGTTTAGGAGCTTTTCGTTCTGCAAAAATAGCTAATCAAATTTTAGGTAAAACTTATTTTGAAATTGAAGGCCGACAAAGTTTTCAGGATTTTCAGATTAAGGAAACTGAAGCTTCGTTTGCTATGCCTGCTATAGCCAAAAGTAATTTTCGGACAGATGTGATTTCATCACCGATTTCAAAAAAAGTAGCAGATTTATTTCCTCAATATTCAATGAAATAAATGGGGAATTGTCATGGCTGAAATATCAAATTCAGATTCCCGTTCTGTTTCGGATCCTGACCTGTCCCAACGCTGGGTCATGCTGTCTGTTATGTTGGGAACAGGAACGGTGAGTCTCAATAATAGTAGCTTTAACCCGGCAATTCCCCAGTTGATGCAGGATTTTCAGATTGCAGAAGTAGCAGTAAGCTGGGTGGTGGTAGTTTTTCTTTTAACCATGAGCCTCAGCCTGCTGTTAACTGGTTTTTTAAGCCAGCGCTTTGGTCAGCGCCAAGTCTACTTATCTGCATTAAGTATTTTTATGTTGAGTTCAGTCTGCGGTGTATTTGCCTCTGGCTTTGAAACAGTATTGGCTGTACGGGCCTTACAGGGTTTTGCAAGTGGATTGATGATTCCATTGTCGCTGGGCATTATTTTTTCAGTGACACCGAAACAGCAACGTGGTAGTGCAACGGGACTATGGGGCGCAATGATCATGCTGACTCTGGCCTGTGGCCCGATGTTGGGTGCACTGCTTCTGGTCTGGTTCAGTTGGCAAGTACTTTTTCTGCTAAATGTTCCCTTGGCTATAGCAGCATTGGCCATCGGATGGTTATATTTGCCCAAGCAGTCACTTATTCGCAATTTGAAATTTGACTGGTTCGGTTTTAGCTTGCTGGCGGTTTCAATCATTTCGTTACTGTTGGGGCTAAGCACAATTAAGCAATGGGCAGATTTTTCCCAGTCTTTATTCTGGTGGCTCTTCGGTTTAAGTGGATTAAGCGGGTTTGGTTTTATTTGGTTCAGCCGAAAAAGAACCAGCACGATTATTGCTTGGCCCTTATTTCAAAGCCGTGAGTTTAATTACAGTCTGATCATTTCGATTGTACATACTGTTGGCTTGTTTATGAGCCTGCTACTGATTCCATTACTGGTCCAGAATACACTTCAGCTAAGTCCAATCTGGACAGGCCTATTGCTGATGAGTAGTGCCTTAGCCACCAGTCTATGCAGCAGACACGCAGGTAAATATCTAGATCAGCACGGTGCAAAACGGCTGATCAGTTTTGGCCTGTTGCTAACTGCAATCGCCTTTATAGGGCTGGGCCTGGCTGCCGGTCTATCTATTAGTTTGCTCATCTTTTGCATGATCATTCATGGTCTGGGTTTTGGCTTGTCATATATGCCTGCGACCACCGCAGGGCTTAATCATCTACATAATCCAGAGCTGGTCACGCAAGGGGCTGCTGTCAATAATCTGTTTCGGCGCCTCTGTTCGGCTGTCGCCGTGGTGATGGCTGCACTTTATTTACAAATTCGTACACAGCATTTGTTATTGAACCATGAACTGCCTATTGCACAACTGTATGCAATTCGCGAACTGTTTTTCTTCTGTGCCGGCATGATGCTATTAGGCTTGCCCTATGCATGGAAATTTCCACATTCAAAACAGTCCACACTTCATGTTTAAAATTAATAATCAAGGAAAAATTATGGGTCACTTAGCTACAGCATTCGCACAAAATAACCATTCCACTTTTACACCTACCTTGGCTTGGCAACAACCCGATCAGGCTGCTATTAAAAAGGTAGAGCAACGAGTTATTAAACAGTTATTTCAGGCACTGATTTATGAAGAGGTAATTGCAGCCACAATAGAAAATGAATGTTTTATCATTAGTGCTCAGGATCGAAACCAGCAGGCGGTAGAGTATATTGCCTCGGGTAAACACTATTTGAGTTTTGGTTTGGTGCGTATGGATGATCAGGATGTCATGCGCCAAGACCATACCGGGCAAAGAACGGTTGCACAATTAAATCAGGTGATTGATGAAATTGTTCGGGCTATTCCAAATGGGGCAAAACTAGAAGATTTTATTCATGAATTAAAACGGACTTTTATTCATGATGTGCAATCGCAGCAGTATCAAAATGCGTTTTCGCTTCCTGCTGTCCAGCACAGCTATGACGTTCTTGAAACCTATTTGATGGCGGGGCATCCCTATCACCCGTGTTATAAGTCCCGGGTTGGCTTCAGCCTGCAAGATAACTTGAAATATGGCGTAGAGTATGCACAACCGGTCCATCTGGTCTGGCTGGCTGTACATTCTTCTTTATGTTCAGAGAATGTCTCTCACTCAATTGATGCAGATCAGTTTTTACATGAACAGCTGACTAAAGGAGAGACAGAAATATTTAATCAGGTTTTGGTAAGGCAGGGCTTGGATGCTACTGAATATACTTGGCTGCCTGTACATCCCTGGCAGTGGGAAAATACCCTGGCCCATACATTTTTTGAAGAAATAACCGCACAAAAAATGGTGTATTTAGGCCGTGGTACTGATGCCTATATTGCGCAGCAATCATTAAGAACCTTAACCAACTTACAGCATCCAGAAAAGCCTTATATCAAACTTTCGATGAGTTTAACCAATACTTCAAGCTCACGAATTCTGGCTTCGCATGCCGCTATGAATGGCCCGTTAATTACCGACTGGTTGCAAGGCCTGATCGAAAAGAGCGAGATTGCCCATTCTTTAGATTTTGCAATTTTAAGAGAAGTACATGCGACTGCTGTTGACTTTACCAAGCTTCCCACATCTCATGCCAGACAGGCTTATGGCACGATTGGAAGTCTGTGGCGTGAAAGCGTTCACCACTATTTGAAGCCGGGGGAAGATGCCATTCCGCTGAACGGCATCAGTCATGTCCAGAACGATGGCCAACTTCTGATTCAGCCCTGGTTAGATGCACATGGAACTGAAGCCTGGCTGACCCAATTCCTCTCCGTGGTGATCCAGCCTATTCTGTTTTTATTGCATGCTGAAGGAATCGGCTCTGAGTCACATGGACAAAACATCATTCTGCTACATCAGAATGGCTGGCCAACCCGCATTATTTTAAAAGATTTTCATGACGGTGTTCGTTTTCATCCGGACCAACTCACCCATCCAGATGAGTGTCCTAAATTACATGCCTTGCCGGCAGAGCATGCCAAAGCCAATCGCATGTCCTTTATTTTGACCGATGATTTAAATGCAGTTCGGGATTTTAGTTGTGCCTGTCTATTTTTTGTCGCTTTAAGTGATATTGCGATCACCCTGCAACAGCAAATTGGGTTAGCTGAACAGCAATTCTGGCAAAAGGCGGCCGATATTATTCATCACTTCCAGAAAAAATACCCGCAGCATCAAAGTAGATATGAAAAATTTGATGTATTTGCAGCGCAGTTTTGCATTGAATCTTTAACCAAAAGACGGCTGTTTGGTGATAGCAAAGTACAGCTACGTCTGGTGAATAATCCACTACATGCATTTCGTCAACTATCAGTTTAAGAGTGTATCAGATGAATACGATGTTGTTTTCACCTACTGTTAGCACACAAATGGTTCTGGTCGATCTGGTAAACAGTTTTTTGGTAGAAGGCTATATTTCCGAGCAGGCTATTTTCACCCGGCAGCAGGCTAAAACCCGATTAAAAGCCCGTTTTGGCCAGTGTTTTGATTCATTATTTGAAGGGTATACAGATCAGAGCTATTTTGCTGTTCTGTTCAACTCACATGTAGCCGAATTTATTCTGTTGCCCGTACGTAAAGCCATTAAACAGGACTGGCAAATTCAGCCCTTGGCGTGCTGTTTTCGGGTAGAGGTTCTGACAGATCAAGGCTTTCAAACTTGTCTATGCAATGCTTTGGACTTATTTAATGCTATGCGGCGTTTGGAGTATTTTTCAGGCTGTGAGGAATCAAAGCTAGCAAACTTAAGCGCCGAACTGGAATTAACCTTGCTACAAACCCAGCTCAGTAACCATCATCAGATATGTTCTGAAACATGGTTATCAGATCAACCTGCTGAATTATTTATTCAGCTAGAACAGTATGCTGCACTTCGAGACCGTCCTTATCATCCACTGGCCAAGCTCAAAGAGGGTTTTTCCAATGATGAGTACCGGCAATTTAGCCCAGAATTTTCACAGCCCATCCGTTTGAACTGGGTAGCAATTAAAAAAGAAAAGCTGGTCTTTGGACAGGACGTGACCCAGCTTAAAATTCATCAACCCTCCAAAATTTTCTTGAGCAGTGAAGAAAATTTACAGTTACAGCAGGAGCTAAATCAGAAGGGGGTGAGTGATGATTATCTGGTTTTACCTATGCATGCCTGGCAGTTTGAGCATGTACTGGCAGATCAGTTTAAGCCAGAACTTGACGAGCAGGTGATTGTGCCCTTGCAATTTCAGTCTGCTGACCTGTATGCCAGTTCTTCGCTAAGAAGTTTGCTTTCTGAGACCAAACCACAAGATAGTTTGAAGCTTCCATTAGCAGTAAAATCTTTAGGCTCGCTACGGTTTTTACCGATTGTCAAAATGATTAATGGACAAAAAAACCAGAAAATTTTGCAGGTTGCCAAACAAAAAGATGATGTACTGAAAAAACGCTTGTGGTTGTGTGATGAGAACCAGTGGTGGGCGTATTTACCTCATCAACCTGAAAATCTAACACCAGATAATCTTATTTTATTTGAAGAGCGGCCGATGCATCTGGCAGCTCAGCGGCGCCGTATTCCTTCCGAATTATTGCAGCATCCCTACCAGCTTATTCCAATGGCCAGTTTAGGGCATTGCATTGAAGGAGAAATCTATCCGTTTGAGCTGATTCTCAAGGCTCAACAGCTTGAGTCGAACCAGACTAATGTCATTGATGCATTTAAAACCTTGTGCAAAGATTTTTTTGAGGTGAATTTACGTTTATTCCGCTTAGGCCTCATGGGAGAAATTCATGGCCAAAATATCTGCATAGTCCTTAATCAAGGGCAGTTCTCAGGCTTTATGCTGCGTGACCATGATTCGGTGCGGATCTATTTACCTTGGTTGCTAGAACACGGCCTGGAAGATCCATGCTATTTAAGCCCGCATGATTTTAGAATTACGCTTTATCATGATGCTGTCGAAGACTTGATCCTGTATTTACAGACCTTGGGCATACAGGTCAATCTGGCCAGTATTTTAGAAGCAGTTGCTGAATATTATCATATTGATGAACTTAAACTGTGGCGCGTATTAGCTCAACAATTACAGCAGGCTTTGAATCATACCCCATTGTGTGCAGAGGCGAGGGCTGAGTTACAGAACCTTCTATTCGAAAAAGCACAGTGGCCGTATAAACAGCTCATTCGTCCATTGCTGGAGCAGCAGAATCGAGTAGGGAGCATGCCCAGCAGCATCGGCGAAACCTGTAATATTTTAAAAAAAGTTTCGCACTTTTCATTACAGTGAATAAAACGGGTCTCTAAAACGTGCGTTCCCATATCTCTGTCATGAATATTGATTTTGCACTGGAATTTGAACAGCCAGGTTTAGCACAGGCCAGAAAGATATTGGCTGAAAAACTTAACATCCACATAAATTTACATGAGCACAATGAATTGAGCTTTGCAGATTTATTAGAGCCCCGGCATTGTGCAATGGTATTGGGTGAATTTCAGTCCCGTATTCAGGCCTTAAACCTGACCTGTTCAGGTTCAATGTTCATAAAATATTGGGCTGTTCCGCTGCTATTTCCTTATCTATATGCCCTGCTCACTGAACAGCTAAATTTATCTTGGCAGCTGTCAGCACTTTCAGTGCAAATGGCACCGACGTGGTCTTGGGACCAGCATTTGAATTTTAAGGCTTCAAGTTTATCTCTAACGGCTCTAAGTACTCAAAATTCTGGTTATGAAGCATTTATGTTGAAGATTTTTCATGACCTCAATCAGATTTTTCAGGTGATCGGTCAGGTAGCAAAAGTACAACGGTTTCTGCTTTGGGAAAATACCGCTCTGCGTATTTTACAGTTCTATGACCTGATGCAGCGCAAAAATCCCGATGACATTTACAAGAGCGACATGCAACGTCAGTTTCTACTCGATCTGGAGGCTGAACGGTTTGGTTTAAAACACAATCCGTTTTTACTCTTGCAACACAGCAGTCAATCCAGTCTCGAAAATTATCAGCGTAAAAAATGCTGCTTTTATTTTCAACTTCCTGAAGCTGAAAATGAATACTGCGGCAGTTGCCCATTAGCAAATAAACACCCATAAAGTGATCAACCTTCATGTTAGAACTATCCGATAATTTATTAAAATCTTATTCCGCTATTTCCAGTTCAACGATCGGCCATATTTTAGATACCGGCTATTTACCTGGTATTCATGCTGTAAATTCAATTCAGCAGATAGCAGGTAGGGTCAGAACAGTCACCTTAAACTCTGTTAACGCTATGCAGATTCGTGAGGCTCTCTTAGCCAGTAAAGCGGGTGATGTCTTGGTGATCGATGCGCGCAACATCGGTAATCGCGCCTGTTGGGGCGAACAGCGTCATCGAGCTGCCATTTACCATCAACTGGCTGCAATTGTGGTGTTGGGTGCAGTTACCGATATCAGCGCCTTACGTACCATGAAAGTTCCGGTTTTTGCCCAGGCGGTCAGTTGTTTAACTACCAGAGCCGAAGGGGAAAGCCTGGTCGATTTTGATCAGGCCATTTATTATTTTGATGCTGTTATCTCCACTGGTGACCTTATAGTTGGAGATGCTGATGGTGTGTTTATTTTAAAGCCTGACATGGCAGAAAGATATGTGGCCCAATTTCAAAATATAGAGTTACTCGAACAGCAAAAACGTGATCAATTTTTTAAACAACATCCTCCTGAAGATTATTATCACCAGCTAAACCACAGAAATAATTCAGAAAGAGACATAATCTAATGAAGACCTTATCCTCCTGCTTACCAAACCACTTTAATTATCAGGAAAAAGGTATCAGCTATGCACTGCGGGCCTTAAGCTTACCGGATGATTTTCCACTCCTGTATAAATGGATGCATGAACTACATGTTATTCCACAATGGCAACTCAATAAGCCAGAATCGGAACTGGCAGCATATTTTGAAAAAATGCAGGTAGATGACCATCAGCGGCTCTACATTATTCAGATCGAAGGGGAGGACATTGGCTATCTGGAGATTTATGAAGCCAAGCGAGACAGATTATCATTGTATTACTCTGCATTAGATCACGATTTAGGTTGGCATATTCTATTAGGTGAAAAAAAAGTGGTCGGAAAAGGGCATTTTAGAGCCGTTATGCGTCTGATAATTTATTTCATTTTTGAAAATTCGCCTGCAGAAAAAATTGTTGGCGAACCTGATGAGCGTGTCAGATCTTATGAATACATTGCACAAGATATTGCTTTTAAAGCGCAGAAAAAAATCAGGATGCCAGAGAAAAATGCCATTCTATACTATTGTTTCAGAGAAGAATTTTATGAAAAATGTGGGGAATATAAATCTTTTTTAAATAAATAATTGTTAACTGGGCTTATCAATTTATTTTTTCACCATTTTTAAAATCCGGATTCTAAAATTTAGCGATTCAGGTTAGTTGATAAAGTAACTTCAAAAAGTTGAGTGAAAAAATAGTAAATATTGCAACAAAAAATTTACATTGATAATAATAATTATTATTATTTGCATCAATATTAATATTCTTATAAAGGGATTAAGAATGCGACTATCTCAATTTAGTCTGTGTTTTCTTACTGTAGCAATTTCCTCACTTTTATATGCGGAAGATTCTGGTTCTGAATTAAAAGAGCTGAAAAATTCAGATAAAACAATGAAACTTTCTCCTATTGTGGTCACAGCTACCCGTACACCTAAAACAATTGCTGAGATTGCGGGTACAGTACAGACTATTCAGGGTGAGGATATTGCTCAACAGGCGGGAGCGAGCCGGAAAGTTGCAGATGTTTTAGCGCAACTCGTACCCTCACTGGCACCAAGTAGTGGAACAACCAGTAATTATGGACAAACCATGCGTGGTCGTAATGTATTGGTCATGATCGATGGAGTTTCACAAACAGGTTCGCGTGACGTAGCGCGTCAGCTCAACAGCATCAGTCCAAATATGATTGATCATATTGAGGTAGTTTCAGGTGCGACCAGTATTTATGGTTCAGGTGCAACGGGCGGGATCATTAATATTATTACTAAACGTGCAGATAAATCGAAAAATTTCAGTTTTCAGACCAAGTTGGGCCTGACATCGGCTGACAATTTCCGTCGCGATAGCCTAGCTTATCAAGTGGGGCAAACTGCTTCATTTAATAATGACAAGATGGACGGTTTTTTAGGTATAGATTATACCAGCCGAGGTTCGCAGTTTGATGGTAAAGGCAATCGTATCCCGTTAAGCCCTTGGCAGGGCAGCACGATGGATACTAACACGCTTGATGTGAATGGCCGTTTAAACTTTAATTTAACCGATCAGCAAAGCTTAAGTTTTGGTACACAATATTATAATGATGAACAGGATACCGAATATGGCCCTGACTATTCCTATCTGCAAAAAGGTACACAGCCTTCATATAAAGCCATTAAAGGATGGAGTTTAGATAAACAACCTTTCACAGAACGCTATGCCTTTAATACCCAATATCAAAATCAGGATTTCCTGGGACAAACTTTGAATATTGAAGCGTATTACCGTAATGAAAAAGCACGTTTTGTACCATATGGTTATTCAAAAGATGGTGTTGACGTAAAGCAAAGTCAATCCAATGTGGACTATGCAGGAATTCGCTCTACCGTTCAATCTGATCTGCAGGTAGCCGACCGGGCTTTAAGGCTGACCTATGGCCTGGACTATGACAGGGAAAAAGACCACCAGTGGGCCGATTACTATAAACCTAGTAATAATGGCTTGGTTTATACCCCTACAGGTAAAAAAGAAAGTGCGGGACCTGATACAAGAATCCAGAATATTGGAACATTTGTACAAGGTGATTATGCCATTACGGATCGTTTAAATATTCAGGCAGGTGTACGTTATCAATATGTTCAGGCGGATACTGACAGTTATTTTACTGCACGTAAACCTATTACATTAATGGCAGCTGACTCTACCGATTCTGACAAGCTCCTGTTCAATTTAGGTGCAGTTTATGAGTTAACGGACATACAGCAAGTGTATGCCAACTTTTCACAAGGTTATAGTTATCCTGATGTACAACGGGTACTGCGTGATGTAGCTGCCTATACCTTAACGACGTCAGGTATTGCACCGATTACAGTTAACAGCTATGAACTGGGTTGGCGCTTAAATCAGGATAATGGCATAAACTTGGCTCTAACGGGGTTTTATAACACTTCTGATAAAGTAGTACAGTTCAATTCTGACCGTTCAGTAAATGTAGTCGATACCGATCAGCGCATTTATGGAGCAGAAGCAACTGTGAATTATCCATTTATAGAAAATTATAAGGTCGGTGGTACTTTGGGTTATACGCGGGGACAATATAAAGATGTTGCAAATAACTGGCATGAACTTAATGCTTTTGCAGTTTCCCCGACGAAAGGTACTCTATTTGCTGAGTGGAGCAATGAGCAAGGCTATGGTGTGCGCGCACAAATACAAGCTATTAAAGGTACAGATAAAGCATATAAAGATGACCAGGCATTAAAAGCGGCGGGTCTAACAGATAGCAATAGTGCGGCCGAAATTAAAGGCTATACCACGATGGATGTTTTGGCTCATTTTCCTATGGCTAAAGGTCGTGTAGATTTTGGTCTTTATAATCTGTGGGACCGTCAATACAAAACCGTATTTGCTCAACAAGCAGCAGTTACTAATGATAACCCTATACTGGCGATTCCTGCTGAAGGTCGTACTTTCGGCTTAAGCTATACCATTAATTATTAATACTTATCCAGGAACTATCTGTAGCAGTCTATAGCAGAACAGATAGTT
This sequence comes from Acinetobacter sp. UBA6571, assembly GCF_002434085.1. Lineage (NCBI taxonomy): Bacteria > Pseudomonadati > Pseudomonadota > Gammaproteobacteria > Moraxellales > Moraxellaceae > Acinetobacter > Acinetobacter sp. UBA6571. The sequence goes on from NZ_DJJJ01000052.1 coordinate 23,143, forward strand.
CTTCATTTCTTGAGATGTCATGAAAGATAACGTCAATGGATAAAAAGAAATCAGAATGGTTATCTATTAGAGAGATTTTTTATATCTGCTTGGCAGCTTATGCCTATAGCGTATGGATATCTTGGGTTTTACCTGATTATTTACCTTTCGCAAAAGCTGAAAATATCTATTTTTCTGCCCTCCTGGGTTTTATTTTTCTCATTTTTTATATTGTATTAGTTCCTGGTCTGCGCTCTAAGCGATGGCAAAAGAGAATAAATTATCTGAGTTATGTCTTGTTGCTAGGCTATTGGATAATAAAAAAATAGGAGAACATTAAATGCAGTTTCGCCAGGTACAGGCAACTTTGCACAGCTGGTTGGGTATAGTTGTACTATGGTCAGGTTTCTTAATCTTTTTTACCGGCTCCATTGCCTACTTTAGAACTGAAATTAACCTCTGGTCTAAACCTGAAATCTTTTTATATTTAAAAAAGCCTCCTCCTTCTTTTGAATCGGCCCAAGTCGCTTATGATTATTTAAATATGCATGCCCTGGAAGCAAAAAGATGGCGGGTGAATCTTGCGAATTCCCGAATGCCCTTTAACACTTTAGAGTGGCAAGATAAAACAAATAAGTACCATAAAATACAAGATCCGAATACAGGATTAATCTTAAAAGAGGTCCGAGAAAGTTTGGGAGGCGACTTCTTTTTTAAATTACATTACAGTCTTTATCCCTTACCAGATGTAGTAGGTAGAACGCTCGTAGTCATTATAGGCATTCTATTTCTCATTGCATTGATCAGCGGGATATTGACCCATAAAAAAATATTTAAAGATTTCTTTGTCTTTCGGAGTTTTAAGGGACAGCGGACCTTGTTAGATTTACATCATATTACTGGTGTAGTAACACTTCCTTTTTATTTAATTATGGCCTTTACTGGCATCATGATTTTCTTTTACCTGCTTATGCCTTGGGGAATCAATCAACAATATGGCGAAAATGGAATAAAAAAATTTTATAACGAAATACAATATATCAATCCGCCAAAACTGGCAGCAGATTCAGGTATTCATTTAAAAGAATTCTCTACCTTCTCCAGTCAATTACCTCAACAGGGCAGTAATGGTACTACTCTGGAGAAATTTGAAGTTAAAAATCCAAATACTACAGAAGCCTTAATTACGTTTGACTATGGATATAAAAAATTAATTACTTTCAATAATCCACAATTTATTTTTTTAGCAAATACTGGAAGGCAACTAAATAATGAAAGGAATCTTCATCCTGTCGCTCAAATCAGCTCGGCAACCTATGGGATTCATTTGGGTTATTACGCCAGTCAATCAATGAGATGGGTGTTGGCGAGTTTAGGTTTTGCTGGTTGCATCATGCTGGTCGCCGGAGCTTTATTATGGCAAAAGAAACGGATTAAACAGCAACATACATTAAGTTATAAGATACTGAGTTACCTTAACTATTTCACTTTCTTGGGCTTGCCATTTGCAACAGCCATGTATTTTTTGGCCAACCGTGTTTTACCAACCAATCTTGAACATCGAGTTCAGTACGAGTTACTGACATTTTTTATAAGCTGGATTGGAATTCTAATCATTCCGATGCTGATCAAAATGCAAAAAGCTATTATTTTAGCCTTTATATTCACTGCTTTTATTTTATTGATAACAGTATTAAGTCCTGTATTTCTTTCTCCACAAGCTTTCATCCTCAATACATGGTTACATCAGCAATGGCCTATAGCAGGCGTTGACCTCGTATTTATATTTATTGCTATAGGATATATTTCTGCTTGTTATTATTTTAGAAAAATACAAATGAGTAAGGTGAATAAATGAGTTTGGTTGCAATATTATGGGCAGTTGTTGCAATGATGCAGCTTTGTATGACCAGTCAAATTGGAATGAAAAAACTTAATAATAACTTCCTGGCTTTTAATCATGCTCGTTCTTCTTTAAAAATATTATCGTTTATTTTTATGGGCGTTTCTTTATATCTGAACTGTCTGGATAATGGTGTTTCTGTAGGAATTATCAGCTGGTTTTTCTTGATTATAACTTCAGCATTTTTTTTACAGATTTTATTTTTCTATCATTTTAAAAAATGGTTTTTTTTAATCTGGATCTTTTTATTTCTTCTGGTAGTTTATTATCTGTTAACTCATATATTTAATAATATTATAGTTTAAATCTCACTGAGAGTTTAGTAGTAACCTACTAATTAAGGAGAGCAAACTTTTAAAAAGACATTGTTAAGTAAGTGCATTATAATTACTTAAAATATTTTAGGTGTGATTTTGAATTTTAATGCTTTTAAGTCCATCATTCACCTTATTTAGCAAATGAATCAGGGTAATTACATCATCAAAGGTGAGCTTATTTAGGGCCTGACCATAAAACTCAAAGAAATCAGCTTGCAAGTTATCCCATGTCTCCAAGCCTTCAGCCGTCAGCGCAACAATTTTAGCACGGCGGTCCTGTTCACTAATGACCCGCTCCACCAGACCGTCACGTTCTAGCCGTTTTAATACTGCGTCCAGATTTTGCCGGCTCACGCCCAAATATTCAGTCAGATCAGAAAAGGACATTCCTGATTTAACTTTTGGACGGGACAAAGCACCCAGCACAGCCCAATGTACTGGAGATATTTTCAGCTCATTGAGGCATTTGCGGTCCAGGCTGTTGCCCACCTGAAACAGCCGGAAAAAAAGCCGGTTATGCGCAGAATATAAGGATTGATCATATTTTTTTAACAAAGCATCACTCACAATATTGGATATCCTCAAAACTGAAATAGCCGAGCCGCGCAGAGTATAGCCTATCACTTTTTCGCTTTAATCAGTTTCTTTTATAGTTTTTTAAAAGTATAGCGTTTTAGCAGGATTCTGCCTGTTAAATCCTAATCTAACCACTTTAATCAGCAAGAAATATCTCTCTTATTTTTATTACTGTCAAACTCTTATCTGGCTAAACAGACTCGCATTTACTAGTCATCAAAATAAACTTACATCCTTTTATTAGAAGAGAATATATGCATGCTATGTGTTGAAACCTCAATATCCCTAATCTAAAGCCAAAAATTAATATAGGTCAATACATTGAATAAATAAAATTATTAAGTTGTTGATAGATATATAAATAATAATTTAAGAATATTATTTTATGTAAACATATTGACATAACTCTAATCTCTTTCTATTTTAGATAAAACACACCGGATTAGAACAACAGCCGATTAAATTCGACAACAAAATAGCGTAGGGATGAGCAATGAAGGGATTAAAAGACAAGGTTGTGATTGTGACAGGCGGAGCAGGCGGAATTGGTTCAGCCACCTGCCAACGTCTGGCAGAGGAAGGCGCCAAAGTTGCCATTTTTGATATGAATCTGGAAGCGGCTGAAAAGCTGGCGAATGAAATCAATCAATACGGTCAGGCACTGGCAATTCAGTGTGATATTACCCAAAGTGATGTAGTTGAGCAGGCAGTTCAAAAAACCGAAACTGAACTCGGTCCAATTAATGGACTCGTCAACAATGCCGGCTGGGATATTTTTAAACCTTTTGTTAAAACCAATCCGCAGGAATGGGAAAAACTGATCCAGATCAATCTGGTCGGTATGCTGAATATGCACTTTACTGTGCTAAAAGGCATGGTAGAACGCAATTCCGGCAGTATTGTCAATATTGCTTCTGACGCGGCCCGGGTCGGCTCTTCGGGTGAAGCAGTCTATGCGGCCTGTAAAGGCGGCTTTTTATCTTTCTCTAAAACGCTGGCACGTGAGCATTCACGTCATAACATCAAAATTAATGTGATTTGCCCGGGACCTACAGATACGGCTTTGCTTGCAGGCGTGACTGAAGGCGCGTCAAATCCGGAAAAATTACGTGAAGCTTTTATTCGTGCCATTCCACTGGGTCGTTTGGGTCAACCGGATGATTTGGCTTCTGCCATTGCCTTTTTCTTGAGCGATGATGCCAGCTTTATTACCGGACAGGTACTCAGTGTCTCTGGCGGTTTAACCATGAACGGTTAAACGGAAATCATCATTTAATTTCATAACCATCACAGTTCAACCAGATAGATAAAAACAGTACAGGGTGTAAAGAAAATGAATTTTGAAGATATCTTATATGAAGTTAAAAATGGTGTTGCCTGGATCACGATTAACCGTCCAGAAAAAATGAATGCCTTCCGTGGCACCACTTGTGACGAGCTGATCAAGGCGTTAAATAGAGCAGGTTATGACCGTAACGTGGGCGCAATTGTGCTGGCGGGTGCAGGCGAAAAAGCCTTCTGTACCCGTGGCGACCTGTCCGAGCATGATGGAAACTATGCAGGCCGCGGCACGATTGGCTTACCAATGGAGGAATTACATACCGCTATCCGTGATGTACCTAAACCGGTAATAGCACGCGTACAAGGCTATGCGATTGGCGGTGGCAATGTGCTGGCAACCATTTGTGACCTGACTGTCTGTTCAGATAAAGCCATTTTTGGTCAGGTTGGTCCGAAAATGGGATCGGTTGATCCGGGCTATGGCACGGCATTTTTAGCACGTGTGGTAGGTGAAAAGAAAGCCCGTGAAATCTGGTATATGTGCCGCCGTTATTCTGGTCAGGAAGCTGTTGAAATGGGCCTAGCGAATAAATGCGTACCGGCTGATCAACTGGACGCTGAAGTGCAGGCTTGGGCAGAGGAAATTTGTCAGCGTAGTCCGACTGCCATTGCAATTGCCAAACGCAGTTTCAATATGGATACCGCACATCAGGCAGGTATTGCTGGCATGGGCATGTATGCGCTAAAACTTTATTACGATACTGAAGAGTCTCGTGAAGGAGTCAATGCACTGAAAGAAAAACGTCAGCCTGAATTCCGTAAGTATGCCAAATAAGGAGACTGATCCATGAAAAAGAATCCTTATATCACTGAAGAGCTCGAGTTTTTGGCAGAAACAGCAGAAAAATTTGCCCAGAAATATATCGCCCCAGGCTTTTTGGAACGAGACCAAAGCCGAATCTTTGACCGTGATCTGGTCAAAAAGATGGGTGAAATGGGCTTTATTGCACCTGAACTGCCGGAACAATACGGCGGTCAGGGCATAGGCAGACTGGCAGCTGGAATTATCCATGAAGCGATTGCCAAAGCAGATTTAAGTTTCTCCTATATCAACCTGCTTGCTTCCCTAAATGGTCAGATTCTGGCCGAACATGGTCAGCCAGAAGTAGTTGAGCCTTGGTTGAAAAAACTCACTGCAGGCGAAGCTATCTTTTCAATAGCTTTGACCGAGCCGCGAGGCGGTTCTGATGCAGCGAACTTGCGTTTGAAGATTGAACGTGATGGCGATGAATATGTCATTAACGGCGAAAAGACTTCAATTTCTGCGGCCGATCAGGCAGATGCTTCTGTAGTGTTTGGTCGTACTGGTGCCAATGAAAATGGCGCACATGGCGTGACAGCGCTTTTAGTTCCAATGAATTTACCGGGCATCAGTACCACACGTTTTGACTGTCATGGTCAGCGCGCCATTGGTCGCGGTTCAATCTTTTTTGACAATGTTCGCGTACCCGTAAATCACCGTCTAGGGGATGAAAACAAAGGTTTTGTGCAGGTGATGCAGGGCTTTGATTTTTCTCGTGCGCTGATCGGTTTACAGGTTTTGGCCGTTGCCCGGGTGAGTCTGGATGAAGCCTGGGAATATGCAGCCCAACGTGAAGCTTTTGGTCAGCCATTGACTGCTTTTCAGGGAGTTTCGCATCCACTGGCGGAATACGAAACCCAGGTTGAAGCGGCACGCTTACTTTGCCTGCAAACCTTATGGCTCAAGGACAATCATCTGCCCCATACCTCTGAAGCGGGCATGTGTAAATGGTGGGGGCCAAAACTGGCTTATGATGTAATTCATCAATGTCTGTTGACCTTTGGCCATGCCGGTTACGATCGCGGTGTGATGGAACAGCGGATGCGTGATGTACTTGGTTTCCAGATTGGTGATGGAACCGCCCAGATCATGAAAATCATTATTGCGCGGCATAAAGCAGGGCGTAAGGCTGTTCCGGCTTAAGGAAAATAAGTCTAAACCTGAATACGATAATTATAAAGAATGAGGAATAAACGAATGGATTTCGATGCGGTTCTGATCCCGGCCAGAAAAGAGGCCATGCTCAAACAGGGATACTGGTTAAACCAGACAATACTCGATTTTTTACGCAGTGCCGTAGAAAAGAATCCGGACAAAACAGCATTAGTCAGCTTTAAGCTCGAACAGCGGACTGAACAGACTTTCAGCTATCAGCAGCTTTGGAACATGACCAATAAAATTGCACTGGGTCTGAAACAGCTAGGTGTTGAAAAAAATGATGTAGTGTCTTGCCAGTTGCCGAACTGGTGGGAATTTACCTTGCTTTATCTGGCTTGTAGCCGTATCGGTTCAGTACTCAATCCGCTTATGCCGATCTTCCGTGAACGTGAACTGGAATTCATGCTCAAACATGGTGAATCCAAAGTTTTTGTTGTACCTAAAACGTTCCGCAATTTTAATCATGAACAGCTGGCCAATCAGCTGCAAAACAAGCTGGATAGCTTGAAGCAAGTAGTGGTGGTCAATGGTGAAGGTGAGAATAATTTTGATCATCTGTTACTCAATCATAGTCTGAAACAGGATGCTTCAGCAGTTGCTGCGCTGGATGGACTGGAATCTGGCCCGGATGACATTACCCAGCTGATTTTTACCTCAGGCACGACCGGTGAACCGAAAGGCGTGATGCATACTGCCAATACCTTATTTTCCAATATTGTGCCGTATGCAGAAAGACTGCATTTAACTGAAAATGATGTGGTATTAATGGCTTCACCAATGGCACACCAGACCGGTTTTATGTATGGCTTAATGATGCCGATTCAGCTGAATACCAAAGTGGTGTTGCAGGATGTTTGGGATGTAGCCAAAGCAGTGGACCTGATTCATCAGCATCAGGTGAATTTCACCATGGCCTCGACACCATTTTTGAATGATTTGTCCAGTACCGTGGCAGAACAGCATGATAAAGTCGATTCACTAAAGATTTTCCTGTGTGCCGGTGCACCCATTCCAGGTCCATTGGTGCAAAAAGCCAGGGAAACTCTGGGTGTTAAAGTTATATCAGCTTGGGGTATGACTGAATGTGGCGCTGTAACACTAACCAGACCTGAAGATAAGGATGAACGCTCTTTCAATACTGATGGAATTGCATTGCCAGGTGTTGAAATCAAGATCGTGGATAAAAAAGGACAGAGTAAAACTGTTAATGAAGCCGGCCGTTTAATGATCCGTTCATGTTCCAGTTTTGGAGGTTATTTAAAACGCCCACATTTAAATGATACAAATGTTGAGGGCTGGTTTGATACCGGAGATATCGCATATCAGGATGAGCAGGGTTACATCCGGATTTGCGGACGTAAGAAAGATGTGATTATCCGTGGCGGAGAAAATATTCCGGTTGCGGAAATTGAGTCACTATTATATAAGCATCCAAATATCGCTTTAGTAGCATTGGTGGCTTATGCAGATGAAAGGCTTGGTGAACGTGCATGTGCGATTATCAAACTAAAAGATCCAGCACAGCTTTTGAGTTTAAATGAACTGGTTGATTTTCTTAAAACCCATAATCTGGCCATACAATATATTCCTGAACGTTTAGAAATCTGGGAAGAAATACCAATGACACCCTCTGGAAAAATCCAGAAATTTAAATTGAGAGAGTTATTGCAGTAAGCTATAAAATAATAACTTAGAAAATCAGCTTATTTTTTTAATAAAAGCTAAGCAGTAAAAATAATTTCTATTAACAGGATTGAAAATTTTTGATGTGGAAAGGAAAGCTTAAACCTATAAATTTTAGAATACTTTAAATGCGATATAATGTAGCTGCTTGGTTTAAATTTTAAAATATTCACAGGCCTCAAGTTTTCTTCTTTGCTAAGCGCTAAATATAATATCTATCAAGCTCAGGACAGTTTCATTTTAGGTGAAACTGTCATTCTATAGTTATTCAATAAATAATTCGATACTGTCTAATATCTGGCTAAGAAAAACTATACTTTTTAAGTCGATAATCCAGTTTCGCCCGGCTAATACCGAGCAGCTTCAGAACTATTGGGTCTGGCTTTTTACATAGTAGTCCCAATTAATTGCTGTTCATGCTGCTCCAGATCGAAACCTTCTGTCAAAATAGTAGTTAAATCTGTTCCAGTGTATTCAGTATAGTTATCATCGTGCTGCGTTTGCGTTTGCGTTTGCGTTTGCGTTTGCGGGAACAAAACATTTAGTTTAATTAACGGCTGATTTTAGGTTCACAGACAGCACATTCCAGCAGATTTTCCAGCTTTCGGATATTTCCTGGCCAAGCATAGGCTTGCATAAAGGCTGTGGCTTTTTTACTGGTGCGCTGTATCTGTTTACCATAGCAATAAGTGAATTGATGAATATGTTATTACTGCAATACACTATCTATCATTATTGATTGTGGAAACTTAATCATTCTGCGTCTTCTTAGATAACCATACTAAAGAAAGTGCTGTAATAACCAGCCATGGAATAAGGGCCATATTCATGACCTTCCAGCCAATTATATCCAGCAATGCCCCAGCACTAAATGAGCAGATCAATCCCACCACGAAAACTGTCATGTCATTAATGGCCTGTGCCTTGGCTTTTTCTTCGTGAGTATAAGTTCTGGTTAATAAAGAAGTACTACCAATAAACAGGAAATTCCAGCCTACACCCAATAAAACCAGAGAAATGGCAAATGAATAGAATTGCAGACCAGAAAGGGCAAAAGCGATATAACAGGCAAACAGTAAGAGACCTGCAAACATGACTTTCAATACACCAAAACGGACAATCAGGTTACCCGTAAAAAATGATGGTAGGAACATCCCCAGTACATGTAATTGAATTACAGTGGTAATTGTACCTAATTCATGATGAGCATGATGCATGGCAATTGGTGTGGCAGTCATACCTAAAATCATGATGCCATAACCAGTAATTGCGCCCAGTAAAGCCACTAAATACATGGGCTGAAATACAATTTTTGGCCAAGGTCGTCCTGCACTAAAACTGGTCTTAATCTCTACCTGATCTGGAATATGCAGTCTTGATAAGATTCCCATCGCAATCAGGGAAACGATAGTAATGATCAGGAAAGAACCCACATATTCCAGATGATTAAATAGTGGTCCACCAAAGCGAGCCAAAACCGGACCAATCAATGCTGCAACTACGCCACCCGCCATAACAAACGAAATTGCACGGGAACGAAAGGCATCATCTGCTACTTCACTGGCAGCAAACCGGTAGAACTGGGCAAAGGATTGATATGCTCCCACACAGAATGTGCCTAATGCCAATAGGTAAAGTGAACTATAGATAATACCAACTGCTGCAATAATTCCACCTGAAATACCTAATAAAGCGCCACATAAAAAGCCATTGCGCCTGCCTACTTTTGCCATCCACATGGAAGCAGGGAACATCATCATGGCTGTACCTAAAAACATCGAGGCAATTGGCAGGGTGGCAAGGGTAGGCGTATTGGCAATATTTGCACCTGCCAGTCCGCCAATCGTCATCACCATGACTGAAATGGTCTGGAATAAAGACTGTGAACTTGCCAGAATGAAAACCTGGCGGTGCATGGTATTTTGCAGCATAAAAGTGGAACCTGAATTTTTATAAGTAAGTGATTAATGAGTGTTTTGAGGTAGCATTATTACCACCTGGAACCAGGCTTGAGCTGATTTCATTCGTACATAAGTCTATTGAGCCTGTTCTAGTAAATAGATCGCTTAAACCTGCACTTATAGTGGCAATCTTGGCCCTTATCATGGCTTCTGTTCCATAAATTTTTGAGCAGATAAAAGATGTCCTGTCTTTACATAAAGGATTGCTCCTGCTGAACAAGCATGAAAGTTATGGCTGTTTTGAATCGGTAAACGAATCCATGAACCTGCAGGATAAGTTTCTCCATTTGCAAGCAATTCACCTTGTATCACCAGAAGTTCAATTCCGTTTGCACTGTGCTCAGCAAAACTCTGATGGGGTATTAGTTTTTCCACATAGGTTTGTTCGTCCTGAGAGTCATATAAAGGGCAAATCTTACGCTGATTAAGTATTTGCCAGTTTTCGGGCTCATGGGTATTAATACGCACCGACAGTACATCTTCTCTGGTCATTTGCATGAGCTTGACAAAAATCAGTGCGCCTTCTTCACTGGATGGAGTATGTTTTGATCCATCCGGATTCCGTAAATACCAGCCTGCTGGATAATGCTGGTTGCCATTTTCAGTAAATGTTCCAGAGAGCACTAAAATTTCTTCACCTAATGGATGTTGATGCTCTGGAAAAATGCTCTGCGGTGCATAACGAACCAGACTGGTGGCACGGGCTGTTTCACCACCTATTCTATCGAGCATAACTCGTTCAACTTCACCACCAGGAGATTTGACCCATTGATAATCGTTAGGTCTAACCATAGCTACTTGGGAAAAATCAGCGTTAATCCACATGCTTTGTCTCATCTATTCAAAAAGTCAAATATCCTGTTGATCTGATAAAGATTAATAGGAAGAGAAACTTAAAAATGTTAATACTGATTGTTACTATTTACGTCTTTTAACAGACGCGCTGAATAGGGTTAGGCCTGCTAGAACATTTAATATAATTGTGACCAATAGAGCTTCCTTATCCAGTTTTGTATTTAAAGGGCTTTGACCCATAAAGTGAAAAATTGATTCTATAAAGATGGTTCTATACAAACAAACCAGTTAATCTTATAGTAATTGATAGAAAATCTTTAGAATGAAAACTCCTGTATATCTCAACGCATTAAGAGCTTTTGAAGCCAGTGCCAGACATCAAAGTTTTTCCACGGCAGCTATTGAGCTGAATGTAACTCCTGCAGCCGTGGGACAACTGGTTAAAAGTCTGGAAGATTACCTAGGCATTACATTGTTTCAGCGGAGTACAGGGGGAAAAGCCCGCTTGGTGGTAACTGAAGCTGCATTAATGGCATTGCCCGATATTCGTGCCGGTTTTAATAGGCTATTACTTGGTCTGGAAAAACTACAGGCACAAACTTCAGCAGGTGTTTTAACTGTTGCGATCAGCCCGGCTTTTGCATCGAAATGGTTGCTGCCAAGAATTGATACTTTTCAGCAAGCTTATCCTGAAATTGATATTCGACTGGATACTAACTTGGAACCTGTAGATTTTGCTCAACATGGTATTGATATTGCCGTGCGATATGGACAGGGAAACTGGTCAGGATTAGTCGCGGAAAAACTCATGGATGAAGAGGTTTTTCCTGTTTGTTCACCAGGGTTTTATCAGAAATATCGACACCTGTTAAAATATGTAGAGAACTTATTAAACCTACCTTTAATTCATGACTTAACGCTGGATGTCCATACTGGCTTTACTACTTGGAATACATGGTTGAAGTACAATCAGGTGAGCAATGGCTTGGCCCAGCGAGGATTAAAAATTAATAATTCAGCTGCTGTACTACAGGCAGCAATTGATGGGCATGGGGTCGCATTGGCAAGAAGTGTTATGGTGGCAGATGATTTAAAAACAGGGCAGTTGATACGTTTATATCCAGATATGAAGTATTCATCGGCCTTGGCCTATTATATTGTTTATCGACAGGAATGTCAGAATAAGCCGAAATTCGTAGCCTTTAAAACATGGCTGATGGACGAGGTAAAGTTATAAACTAAATAATTTTTTGATATTGTTTTTAAATATAGATGTATCAGTATCTATTATTTAAATAAATTATGTATATCCAGTTTATTGGAATAATTGAAATATATAATTAAAGTGTCTTGCTATATTAATATTACTTAAAAATAATAGAATTTTTTTTATTTTAAAAGTTTTACTGAAAATAATTTTATACTAGATATTTAACTATAATTTTAAAGCTATTTTTATAATAAATTCTTATTTTTTTGAAATATATAATGACTCTTATAAATAAGAGGAATAATAGTTGGTTTCTTTTTATTAAATTAATTTTTTATACTTTAAGAAACTTTTTAAATTAACTATTTACTTAAAGCTATAATATGTTTATACATTTATCTAACAAAGCAACTGAAAAAGTACACTATTTCCAATTTAATTAGACTATCTTAAAAAAGTTACTTCAATAATAAAACTCTAAAAGGATGCCAAAGTGGAAACTATAACAGTGAAAAAGATAGTCAGCTGTATTGCTTTTAGTAGTATATTAGGCCTGACTGCATGCCAAAGTACAACCAAAGGCCATCACTCTATGGATGATCGAAAACATCATTCTAAAATGTGGCATGATAAGCATGAAGACTTATCTGATAACCAGATTATTAAAATATTGAGTACTGCCAACAATGGCGAGATTATGCAGGCAAACGCGGCCTTGCCAAAGTTAAAAATGGCTCAAGTCCGTCAATATGCTCAGATGATGATTCGTGAACACTCAGCGAATGAGCAAAAAGGTCAAGCATTGGCAACTCGTCTGATGCTAACACCACAGACCAGTGAGATTAGTAAGTTATTACAGCGTGACAGTGATAAGATCGTTGATAAACTTAACAGATCATCTTCTGACACTGATAAAGATTATATGAAGAGCCAAGTGGAAGTACATCGTAAAGTCCTCATGGTTATCGATAAAAAATTGATTCCAAATGCTAAAAACTCTGACTTAAAGAACATGCTTGTTCAAACACGTAGTGCGGTTGCTACACACTTACAAATGGCTGAACAAATGGTTTCAATGATGAAGTAATATTAAAATCATCTATATATTATATATTATATTTTTTAAATAGGTCTAGCATTCATCATGCTAGACCTTTTAAGTTTATATAGTTTGATATTAAGATTAAATTATACAATAAACAGAATGTGACTAATAAAATCTTCTGCTCACAGATATTTTATAAGTATATTAGAAATGTTTTCTCATAAATCAGTATTTTTTAGTTAATTGAAGCCTTATTATTCTTACTTGAAAAATCAGAAATAAGGCTTATTATGCTACCTATTATTTAAAGTAGAATTAAGAGTGAATATCTGCGTTCTTTAACTAAAAACTGTATGTCATACCTAACTTTGCAGTCCGTGGTTGTCCAGGATATACATAGCGGTTAAAAGCGCTATCATCATATTCTTTATTAAAAATATTCATAATATCAAAGCTGAATCTTAAATCAGGATTTAAGTCATAGTACGAAATTAAATCAGTTGTTGCATAACTGCCCATCGTATAAGTATTATTTGCAGTCTGACCTTTTCGGTTACCAATATAACGCTGATTAATGCCTATGCCTAAACCATCAAATAATCCTGATTTAAATTCATAAATGCTGAGTAAATTAAATGAATTTTGAGGAATATTGGCTAGATGTGTTCCTTTTTCTAAGGTATTGTCTTTATTTACACTAGCATCGACATATGAATAGTTTCCTATAATTTTCCACGCCGGTATAATATTGCCTATCAGACTTAAGTCAAAACCTTTACTTGATACCTCTCCAGCAGCAATACTTTTAGACGAGTTTGTTGGGTCAAGAGTTAAAACATTCTCTTTTTTTACATAATAAATGGCAGTGTCAAAAGAAAGCTGTTCATCTAGTAATGTGTATTTTGTACCTATTTCATAAGAAATACCTTCTTCAGGGTTAAAGCCCTGATTATTACGATCCACTCCGGAGTTAGGCTTAAATGATTTGCTAATATTGGCATATGCTGTCAGTTGGTCGGTCAGATCATAAGTCATACCAATGCGTGGAATAACAGCATGGTTATCTGTAGACCAAGATGTACTAGAAATAAAGTTGTGATAATCATGCTGATAGCTTTCCAAGCGTAAAGCAAGCAAGGTGTTTAAACGATCAGTCAGATGAATTTGATCCTGAATAAATAAAGCTTGGCTTTTTAATTGTTCACGGTCGTGGGTGGATATATTATTTAATTCTGGCAATGATTGTGGTTTATATGGATGATTAATATCTAAATCAAAATCATCCTTCGAACGAATAATAAAAGATTTATAATCATAATTTTCAAGTTCTATGCCTGAAATTAAAGTATGCTCTAAATTAAAATTTCCGACTATATTGGCCTGAAAGTTTCTATCAATCCAATCTAAATTACGCCAGTTATAATTACGGGTAAGTAGTTCACCCTCTGTGTCAGCTTTAATGCCATTTGCTCAACTGCATAACCATGCAGATTTCCATTTAAATATTGAGTACCAATATTAAGTGTCCAGTCATCGTTAAAGGTATGTTCAATGCGTAACTGTAGCATGTCATTATCATTATATAAGCGATTCCGGTTCTTGCCAGTTTCCCACCAGTACTCTGCCGGGTCAAAATTATATCTTTTTTGTCCTTCGTAGCGGGTAAAACCCCGGTCTAAAGCATGCTGGTTACGTAACAGATCAGCTTCTAAGGTCACTTTAGTGGTGTCTGAAGGACTCCATTGAATAACAGGTGCAATATTCCAGCGCTTTGAATCAACATGGTCGCGGTAAGTATCTCCGTTTTCTCCCATGACATTTAAGCGGTACATAAGACTCTCATCTTCAGTTAAAGCGCCGGCTGTATCTAAAGTGCCCCGCAACAGGCCCTCATGATCAACACTCAAACCTAAAGTTGTTTTTTGTTCAGCATGGGGTACTTTACTAATGACATTGAATGTACCTCCCGGATCACCACGGCCATACAAACTAGAGGATGCACCTTTTAATACTTCTATACGTTCAATGGTATTACTGTCAGGTGCATTGGGATAACCACGATTAATTGGAAAACCATTCCGGTAGTATTCACCACTAGTAAACCCGCGTGAGGTAAATGTGGTTAAACCCTGACCACCAAAGTTATTTGCCCGCCCTATACCTGCTACATCAAGAGCTTCCGATAAGCGGGTAGCTTGAATATCGTTTAGGACTGCTTCAGAGACAACCGTGACTGCCTGAGGAGTATCTTTCAATAAGGTATGAGTACGTGTGGCAGAGCTTGCCGTACTGACCTTATAGGCTAGATGAGCATTATCAGTTTTGCTGGTTGCCTGTAAACTGATAGTAGGTAATGAGCTAATTTGGTCATTTGCAAATACGAAAATAGGACAGCTAAGTGGTAACAAACCGAGAAGTAGGTGACGTTTTAACACAGAATATAGTTTCACAAGATTTTTATGAAAATGATTATATTTTACATTTTTAAAAAGTAAATATAATCTTCATAATATAATCTATCGTTATAGTACTTTATTAGATATAAGTCTCTGCTTAACTTGAATTTAATATAAAAGAGCAAAAACAGATTGTTCATTTCTGCTAAAAAAGAGAAGTAATATAAGTATTAAATAGATAGGAAGTTACCGAGCCAAACACTCTTCATTAAATTATGATATTAAAAGCAGCAGAAGAAATAACCGAACCGCGGCTGGGAACACCATCTGGATAAAGTAATTCAACTAAACACCAAATAGTTTTAAGTGCGCTTTAAGTGACCATATTTTAAATAAATAAAATAAAGACTTAGAAGAATCAATAACCAGAATATATAGTCTAGAATAAAGTATAGGTAGTGGAACTCGTCTAAACCTATAACTAAGGATAAAGGATCAATACCGATGCTACCTACAGGCGAAATTTCTCCATCGATAAGAAATTGGAAAGGTGCTCCTCCAGCTATTACCTCATCCTTCTCGATTGTATCGACGGCTAGACGTTCAACATCAATAGTAGTCTGGTAGAATAAAGAACTATAAGTCGCTACCAGTGCTAACATATTTAAATATATTATTTTTTTGATCACTTGATCTATCCATATCTTTTTTATCTTTAGTCCCCAAAATCAGGTATATCTTAGAATTGTATTTTAATTTTAGTTTGTTATATCAAGCAGAAACTATTTTAAAGGATTCTAGAGGTGGCTTAAAAAGGTTTAAATTAAATTTTAACCTAATCAATACTTAATAAATAAAAATATAATTTTGCAGTTGTTGTTAGCTTATTAATCATCCCCATGAATCAAAAATAGAACTTTTTAAATTCAATACCAAAGGAGTACCTAAAATTCTGTAACTGTCAGGCAATGTATTTTATCTCTTTTAGGAGCTTTCTATGCTATTCACCAATCCATTATTGGCCATTTTACTCATTCCAACTCCGCAACAGTTGGTCATGGACTCATCTGCAGTACAAGAGTGCCGAGCAGAGCAGTTAACTATTCAGGTCGATAATAAAGCAGGTGATTTTAATGGTATGTCACATTCTGGTACAGAAATTAAAATTTATAATAAAGGACCAGAATGCCAATTCCCGGCACGTCCACGAGTTAAAATTTATGGCTCAGAAGATAAGATTTTGCCTTTGGAAAATGGTACCAGACCTGAACAGCTGGCTCAAAATTTAGTAATTAATAACGGGCAATATGCTGTGATGCAATTACGTTGGGTATCAAGTCCTGTCTATAATGAAAACAAAAAATTAAAAGCAATTACTCTGAGCGTAGATACACGGTATTCGGTATTAAAAGTTCCTCTAGCAGCTGAAATCTATATTCCTGCTAATGTGAAAATAGGAACATTTGAACAGACTCCCCTACGTATAGTAGAGGGTAGAAGTGAACGTTAATAATGTATCTACGATAAAAAAGAAAGTAGCTTTTCATAGTAGTCATATATTGGAACACGCTATCTAACTTATAAAATTTTGTAAGTTTTCACTGACATCAATAGGCGCTTATAACTGCTATGCAGTCGATGAGAATATTTTTATGATGAAGTCATGAAGGAACAGGATGTTCCAGAACATAAAACAATAATAATAAGTTTCAGCACCAGGACTGTGAGATAAGACAGGAGTTATATCTAGCAACCTAATATGAGAAACCTCGGCAGGATGCCGGGGTTTCTTATTACTCAATTATTTTTAATCGAAAAACCTATGAAGCAAATTAGCTGTATAAATCTATTTACAGGACACGAATAAATTAAATATTTATCACTTATGCATTTAATTTTTATGGGATTTTTTAAGACTTAAATAGTGGAATACTGTTGCAGTTAATTGTAATAGCACTACACTTATCGTCCATACAGGTAGTAAAAAATATAAGCCAAATAAAATACTGATATAAATAATTTTTTGGAATTGATTACAATTTTTCCACTGTTGCCATAGGCCTTGGTTAAACTTTCGTAACGTATCCAAAGGTCGTTGGTAAGTCCACCATGCCCGATAAGAAAATATTAGTACTAATAAGATTATGGCTGCAGACAGAACTAGCAAAACTTGATTTAGCCAGCCGAACAGAACCCCAATATGTAAATCTACTCCCCAGCGTGTTAATTTTGCAGATAATGGAAAATCACTAAATCTTAAATGGTCAATAATATGTTGAGTTGACATATCTACCGCTAAAGCATCGATTTGAATTGGCCAACGATGATTCATTTCTTCTATCGACCAGGCCCGATCTTTTTGATAACTGGGTTTAATTTGTAATGCTTGTGCGTTTAAACCATTTTGATGAGCAAGCTCGACAATACGATCAAAGTCTTTGAAGTTTAATTTAGTTGAAAGATGTTGGCCTGAAATATCCATCTGCATGTAATGTTCAGCATGTGGATTTGTCACATTCATCGTTTTTGGATTTAATGCCAGATACAAAGTTGGTGTATCACTATTGAGTAAATGGCGAAGTTGTGCAATGTTTGCTCCGCTCCATTTTGACCATGTTAAACCGGTAATAGAAAAGAAAAATAGCATCGGTAATACAGTTAAACCGAAAATATAATGCCATTTGATAAGTGAATGGCGTGAATGAATGGATTTATTTTTTTTACGATAGCTCCACCATTGAATCAGGCCAGTTAAAGCGAATAGTCCTAACCAGCTTGCTGCAAATTCGCTATATATACGACCATACTCACCTAGTAATAAGCTGCGGTGTAACTGGTCTAAAAAAGTTCTTAAAGGTAAAACCCCACTGGTACCGTAAACAGGAAGTTCACCTTGGATCTTTAATGTATATGGATTTATAAATATTGCCTTAACTGTATCAGGGTTGTCGCGCACCTGATAAAGAATGCGTGTGGTATGTTCAGAAGTCTGCGGTGTTCGAACTGCAAATATCTTTGCATCATGAGGTAAAACAGTTGAGGCAGCTGCAACCTGTTGACTAAGAGGTTGAGTTTTATGGTTTGGGCTATGTAGTGCGGATAGCTGCTCTTTATAAATAAAGCTCTCAAGCTGGGGCGTTAAGCCATAGAGTAGCCCTGTTAAAGAGGCAATAAAAATAAAAGGGGCAATTAAAATCCCTAATTGATTATGAAGCAGCTTTAACAATTGGTATTCAACATATGACTTTAAAAATAGATTATATTCAAAAAATGAGCACTAGAAGAATATTAAATTATATAATCTTTATGCGATAAAACTTGAATAAAATCATGCTAGCTATGATGTATAGAAGTATAGTTAAAGGCTTATATAAAAAATTCAGTAATATTCAAAATTCTTAAATCAAACTGTTATTTTTGAAAATTTTTTCTAATGATGATTAAGCTCTGTTATATGTTACTAAAATTACCAGTTCAAATTATAACGCTATAACTCGTTAAATCATGCACCAGCCCTCTATCTGCTTAGATATAACCATATACATGTATGATTTAAATCATAAGTACGATGATTAAATCAGAATAAATATAAGTTCCTACACTATAACATGCAGAAAATTAAAAAATTATTAGTAGGAAAAGAATTTAAAAATCTCATT